>NZ_JBBNAD010000002.1 GCF_037996765.1 Bdellovibrio sp. GT3
ACATTTCTCATCGTTAATGTTACTTAGCGACGAGGTAGACGGTTGTATCGAAGGCCGAAGCCCTTGTCAACACCCTCTCAAACTTTTTTCTCAATTTTTTTCAAAAAGAAAAAATTCAGAAAATCGTTTGATCAGACCAGCTGCCAGCAAGAAAAAACATTATTGAATACAAATCAATAAGTTAGGTCAGCTGTTTGTGTTTGATTTTTCAAACATCGCGGCGGTGAGGCTGAGTTATAGGCCTATTACCCAAACCAGGCAAGGGCTTTTTTATTTATTTTCGGATGCAGTTTAATCAGGCAAAAAGTGCACTTTTTGCTAAGAATATGGGCAGAAACTAACTCCGCGGCGCTTCATGCTGAAATATCAGGCCCCAACAAATAGGCAGAATCAGGCGGTAATTTCAAATGAAAGCTGAGAAAGGCTTCGAACAGAACTAAAAATCCCCGCTCTATATATAGAAACGAGGAACCATCCATAAAACCCACATATATAAAGAACTCGCTGAACCTATCTTAAGATCTTTATTTGGATTCCCTGTCTTTTACGATCACTTCAACTTCTCCATCGTTTTCAACCAAAGGATTAAACGTCACCGGATTGTAGGCGCGCGCTCGCTTCACAGAGACGACGTCAGCAGAGAATGAATTCTCGGAGCTCACAGCTCGCGCGAGATTTTGTTGGAGTGCTTGGCCCTCTTGATTGGTGCTCTCAATCATAGAGTTGAAATCACTGCGCGCAGAGGCCAGTGACAAATACAAACTAGAAACAAGAAGCAAAACTATTTTTTGAAGCATGTTCCCCCCAGTGCTTGGATACTCTTCAAAGCAAGGAACAGACCAGGGGTTAAGTTGTTGATATTCCGAAGACGGGTCTGAGCACTTATACCCGGAGTATCTCCGCTCCACCGATGGAAGTCCTTGAAACCCGGCCTGTTTCCAGAAAGATGACTAGGAAACAAACATGAACAAGATATACACGGTGAATTGACTCAAACTGAGACTATCGATTCGCCACTCTGGCGGCAGGCTTTTGCAGCTTACGCAACTTTTGCGAAACCTTCTTGGGCTTACCTACACTTGCTATGCGACGCTTGATGGATTTCTTTTTCTGCATTGCCAGATACTTTTCAAAAGTCACAAGTCGCTTTGCCGGAACAACCGAAAACCGATGGGGGTTCTGAAATTCGAGTGCGTCCTGCAAAATCTGACGATCGATATTTTGATAGCGTTGATCCTGGTACGCAGTGACAGTGGTTTTGATTCTTTCAGGAAGAGGATTCAGTTGATTCAACCGATTCATCGTCTGAAAGACAAGTAAGAAACCAAGAAGTGCAGAAACAGGAAAGTTCATCAACAAATACCCCACTCGTGTCAGGCAGAATATCTGAAGAGAATGAATTAAGAACGCAAAATAAGAATTCTCGTATTTGGTAGTTTCATAGTGCGATATTCGTGGAATCTCCTCGCAGGAATTATGAGGAGCATTCCCGAATCTGCTGGCTCCACTACTCGGCCTGTTCGCTCAGTGCCCCTTAGTTTTGCACTTCAGGATTGATTCGACAGAAGTGCTTTTTGGTGCGAACAGGAGACTGAATTCCTGACTGATTCCTGGAATTAGATTAATTGCAGATACAAGAGTCTCAGGTTTTATCTTGGTAAAACTCATTCCTTTGACGTTTGTGATTTTGATATCCTTGGCAACGAATGCCAACGTCAGTCCCCTTTGCGAAGGCATGCGCTCCAATACGATGGGAGCAACTCCATCAACAAGGTATTCAAACGCAACAGACCCATTTTCGGAAACTTCCGTAGCTGATGATTGCACCTTTTCACCATTGACTGAGCAATCCACGTCGACAGCTTGTAATTGTGCTTTTGAGGCAGCAAGAGCCTCAGCCAGATAGGCTTTGATTTTGAAATTCTTGTATTCCTCCCAATTAAAGTCGTTTCTTGGAGTTAAATAGAGCTCCAATGAACCTAAATCGAAGGTCACCATATCAAACGCCGATTCAACATTTTTCATTGCCTCTTCGGAACGCACTCCTGAGCCCTTTGCACATGCTGCGATTTCCGATTTCAAAGTGTCTTTTACATACTTTATTTTATTTTTAATCAGCGTTGGCAAAACATACTGTTTATCCTCGTAAAAACTCTCTGCTGCAGTGACGAAGGAACTCAAGCCTGGGCAAAAGTCTTCGAATTTCAGCGCCGTCGACTCGGCGAGTGTGTTTACCCTCTTTTGCAGCAACTCCCCATTCACCGTTGCCAGCATTTTCTGAGACGCCAATGGCATCAACAAAGTAGTTCTCTTTAAGATCCCCTGCGAGATGAGCTCTTGAGCTGCGACATCCAAACCGTAGGATGCTGCCGCCTGTTTGAAGGCTTGCGCAAGAACATTGATATCCATCTGATTTACCTTTCCTTCAGCTAGTGAAAGATCAAATATGTACTTATTGGACTTTAAAGCTTGATAGAACGTCAGGTCTTCACCACCTGAGACTGATTTAAACAAATTATCAAATGCTTCCGATTCTGGAGTGGTTGATGAATCTCCAGCGAGATCCATTCGCAAACGCACAACAGCTTCGAAGACCATTCCAGAAATAGCCGCATTCAAGGAATCTGCGCTTAAAGCAGAACCGTCGGATGATTGCCCTGCTGTAATAGTTTGATCAAGCCGGGAAACCGATCCTCTTTGCAGAGTCTTGACAGTTACTTCATCGGGGTTCGCGGGTTTCGTCGTAAAGGGATCTGTCCCAGAATGAGACAATAGATTACCGTCACTGTTCGGTTGGCAGCCAACTGTCAACAATATGAAAGCGCTAACGAATATATGCTTTTTCATAACTGGATTCCTCTTGTTGATATTGGATAGTTCCAGATTCATGCCCTCTTTGGACCCATTGCTATAAACAACAGTAAGTGTATATTTTTTCCCATTTGCCTGCCTATATTATGGTCAAACATGCAAACTCCATAGGGTGAGCTGGAAAATATTTGTTTATTTAGCTCCAAATGGTACACAGGGAACATGGAAAAAAGTGCCGTCAACGAAATCCCTTTTGCAAATATCTCTGAACAGTATACTGAAGCCCGCCTGCTTTTGCGTGAGGCTCTGAAGGCCACTGGCAGAGTCTATTTATCTTCACGATTTGACGACCACTTTTTCACTCTTTCAAACAAGGAGCAGCTGGATCTTCTGCAGGACCTTGAAAGATGGTCCAAGCTTATTCTGGAATTTGTGGCTTCGGGTGGAAATCACAAAAAAACAAAAGATATTTTCCGCTACTATCTGTCGCGTTTGAACTTCTCGGCTCCCGAGAGTTTTATCAACCAAATTCAGGATGGAGACGTTGTTGAGATTTTCGGCAGCGACAACCGCCGCTTATTTGCGAACCCTGAGTTGTTTGATTTTTCATCCTATGCGCCGGATGTGATGTTTTCCGGTCAATGGTGGAACTTGTACGAAAGAGATTCTGTCATTTCCGACAAGCTACAAGAGATCGGGTACGAGACGTTTATGGGATTAAATAAAACAACCCTGAAACCGAACATTCCCACTCATACGGTTAAGGAAATTCGCTCTCAGGGTCGTTATGTTTCTGAAGTGCAGATCCGAGCAGTGGCCCCAATTACAATTGGCACCACTGTGGTTGCAGTTGCGGCCTTGGAAACCTTTAGGCTGCTTGAGGGTGCGCTACCTTTGCACACTCATTCATAATTCTGTAATAGATTTCCATGGACTCGCACAGATTCTGATAGATATGTGCGCGTTCAAGATCAGTCACCTGATCCACCGCCTTCAATACATCCTGAAAATGCTCAACGTCCTCTTCGGCGTGAACTTTCAGGAAGGTATAACCTTTAATACCTGCCGCTTTGATTCTGTTTAAAACTTTTGGACCTGACTTCGCTGCCAATCCTTCAAGGAAAAGCGAGTATCCCAAATGTGACGTAGGACCGACTTCTTTAATCCAATAGTATTGGGTTTTCCAGAAAACATCGGTAAAGTTGAAAACATGAGAAGATTCACTGCGCATGAACTTCAAATCATTCTTACTCATTTTCTCATGGCCCGCCTCCTCTTCGATATGGTGTTCGAATTGGGCTTTCAATGGATGACTTTTCGGTAAAAGATCATTGCACATATTCAGGAATGTCGATGTATGCGCAACGAATGCGTTGGTTTGCGCAACCCATGAACTGTAAAAGTTAACACTTTCCCACGGCATGGTTTCAATAAAGTTACACATCTCATCTACTTTGGCAGTGGCTTTTGCTCTGAATTCTGCTGGTTTCATAAATTCTCCTGTAATTTGAATTAAGCTGCGATTTTTGAAGTTTGTGGCATACCACCCCAAAGGGCTTCCACTGTCTTTTTGGTGAAATCATCCGCTTCCCTTGGTGTTTCGTATTTACTCATCACCATGACCGAGCAGAGATTGTTGTATTTGCTGATTTGAGCAATTTCCGTGAATCCGATCAAATCGCCCAGGAAATTAACCTTGCGGTCCATACGTGCAATCCCCAGAGCACCTTCGAGATTTAACTCCTTCATGACTTTAAGACCCAAGCGAACGATAAGCTCCGCCACTTTAGGACCGCCGGCTTCTTTGGTACGGAAGCCCGGGGCTACCGTTAAATACTCCATTGCCAGGAATGAATTGATGTTCTTTTCAAGAAGTTTGGTTTTGGCCTCTTCAGACATCGCACGAACGTATGAATGATCAAGGCTGCTGCTTTCACGCAAGTCAAAAGGACTGTACAAATGGAATCCAGCGACCTCGTCATCCTTTAGAACCACCGCAATCACCTTGGCACGCTGAAATTCATCGTGATTAAGTTTTGCTCCACGTGAAGCCAAATCCGCGCCAAACTCACTGGCCCAAAGGTGGTAACACTTGTTTACGTAACCGATCTCCTGAGTCGTTTTTGCACCCGTCGTATAGATGAGGCGATATGAAAAGTTCATGTAAATTCCTCTTGGTTTTTAGGTAGAAACATTTCCGTGTTTGTATAAACATAAACACGATGATATTTCGGATGTGCACAGAGAAATGTTTAGTGGAGAGATGAGAAAATGAATTCGTACGGTGAATTTCTAGCCTATTGCCGAAAAGTCAAAGGTCTGTCTCAGACTCAAGTCGCAGAGATTCTTGGTTACGAATCGGGTCAAATTGTTTCTGATTGGGAATGCAACATCTCCCAGCCTCCTATACTTGTCATAGGTGAACTGGCGCGTATCTACGATTCCCCTCGTGAGACGTTTTTCAACTACATCCTAGAGAGACAAATTAGCGAAATCACAACGAACCATCAAAATGTCTTTACAGAATCAGGAATAATTAAAAAGGCTATGAAATCGCTGCAATAAAGAGTGATCTTAGTTGAGTCGACATCATCTACTTTAAATAACTGATGCAGTTTCCCCAGACTCCACCCGAGGTGGATTTTAACTCCTGTTGTGTCCTCAGCATTGCTAATCCTTAAGATATCGTCGATAAGGATATCAAGCACATGTTAGGAGACTGAACACATGGAGCTCGATCGGCTAACCACATGCAAATACTGCCTGAGTCCCTCAAATGGATTCGAGTACTGTTGTGAAGCATGCCGGATCTTGAGCACCCAAATGGGTTTCTTAAATCTTTCTGATAAGAATCCCTTTGCCTATCTGGACCAACCCGAATTTCAAATCCAGTACAAACAAAGTATCGACAAAGGATATGACTATCTGATTTTTTGCGAGGGCATGCACTGTTCTTCCTGTGTGCACTTGATTGAAAAACTCACGGAGTACTGTCCTGGAGTTTCAGAAGCACGTGTCAACTTTGGACAATCCACGGTGGCGGTGACACTTGCACCCGAGGGCTCTTTAGCAAAGGTGGCTCAGGCAATTTCGGAATTGGGCTACACTCCCCGACTAATTGGCACAGCTGATAATATTCAGGATAAATACACTCAGGAAAACAGAACATTCTTAAAACGCATTGCGGTCGCAGGTTTCTGTGCTGGCAATATAATGTTATTCACGATTCCCATATATGCAGGACTTTCCGGTGTGTGGGAAAAAGCTTTTAATGCTGTTGGACTTTTGCTGTTTTTGCCAGTCTTGTTGTACAGTGCTCAACCGTTTTATCATGGCACCCTGAATGCACTAAAATTTCGCACCATGAATGTGGACTTGCCGATTACCATCGCCATGTTGAGTGGATTCTCTCTTTCCACTTGGAACTTCATTAACGGCAAGGGTGACATTTACTACGACAGCACCGCAAGTTTTCTGTTTCTAATCCTCAGCGCACGCTATCTGCTGAAAAGAGTGCAGCAAAACTATCTGGCTCCTGCACGCATGGAAACCTACTTCAAGGATCAAATCTACGAGTGCATGAATAACGATACCTCCAGATTGATTCCATGGAATCTTATACGACCTGATGACATTATCCGCATCAGATCAGGACAGACTCTCCCGACTGACTGTGAACTCTTGGGCGAATGCGCCACGGTGGATTCTTCCCTGTTCAATGGTGAATCTGTACCACAAGTTTATTCCCAAGGGATGCAGCTTCTCGGAGGAACGAAACTTCTAAGCAGTCCTGTTCTGATGCAGGCAAAGGTCTCTTTTGAGAAAAGCAAAATAGGTCAGCTATTTCAGGATTTGGATCAGAAGAGTTATCAAAAAAGTCATTTCGTGGGGCTTACGGAGCGTCTGGCTCAGCATTTGATAGTTGGTGTCTTTTCGTTGGCAGCGGTTTTTGCGATTGGATACTCCTTCGTGGATCTGACAGTGGCACTACAAAGAGCCCTGGCTTTGATTGTCATTGCGTGTCCTTGCGCACTGGCATTTGGATCTCCTTTAACCTTGGGACTTGCTTTAAAGAAAGCTCAGAAAAAAGGAATTTTAATTAAAAGTTCAAATGTCTTTGAGAAGGTTTTGGAAATCAAGAATGTCTTTTTTGATAAAACTGGAACACTGACAACGGGAAATTTAAGCCTTACCCAGAGCGTGCCGACAGATCTTTCCGCTAATTTAAAGTCCATCATTCTTGGACTGGAGTCGTCGTCTCAACACCCTATCGCATTTGCAATTCGTCAAGCATGGGCTGACACCACTCCTTCCAACAGTATCACCGATTTGGGTGAGATTATAGGCTATGGAGTAAAAGGTCAGGTTAGTGGTGACCAATACGAAATCAGCACGGCGCAAGTAACCCACGCAAACTCTCAAATGGTCATTCAGGTTCAAAAAAATGGAATGACTGTATGCCACCTCTTCTTTGAAGACCGTTTGCGCGATGAGGCACCCGCAATTATCAAAAGACTTCACGCAAAAGGCATTCAAACGTTTTTACTCTCTGGTGACTCGAATGCAAGAGCCAAAGAGGTTGCCCAAAAATGTTTCATTCCAAATGAAAACGCGTTGGGAGAAATGTCTCCTGAGGGAAAATTTGAATTTTTAAAGATCCACGACCATACATGCATGATCGGTGATGGCGCCAACGATTCATTGTCATTAAAAAATGCCTCTGTCGGTATTGCTGTCAAAGGCAGCGTCGACCTGAGTCTGCAATATGCAGATGTTTACTTCACCCGAGGCGGATTGAACCCCTTACTGGACCTCTTTGCCTTGGCTGAGAGAACTCGCAAGGTTCTTACCAGAACTTTAACTGTGTCGTTAATTTATAACTTGCTGGGCGGAGCTGCCGCATTGTTGGGGTTTATTGATCCAATGATGGCGGCAATTCTGATGCCGATCAGCTCGGTGCTGATTGTACTCACCTCACTTTGGGGGATGAGATGAATATTTTAATACTTATGATTCCGATGGCTTTACTACTGGGCGCAGGTTTCCTGTACTCATTTTTTTGGGCGAACTCCAAAGGTCAGTTCGATGATCTGGAAACTCCCGCCCACCGCATGCTTTTGGATGAAAACGAAAGGACTGAACGTGAACACATCAAATAAGGTTGTAGAGAAAATTATCTACGACGACGACATCGTAAAGAAATTCGCGATAGCCACCATGGTCTGGGCTGTGGCGGCATTTCTTTTCGGCTTGATCGCAGCCATTCAAATTCCATGGTGGCCAGCCAACATGAATATGGAATGGCTTACTTTCGGCAGACTGCGCCCCTTACACACCAACGCGGCAATTTTTGCTTTTGGTGGTAATGCGATCTTCGCCGGGATTTACCACTCATCCCAAAGACTTCTAAAAACACGCATGTTCTCAGACACCCTTTCAGCCATTCACTTCTGGGGCTGGCAACTTATTATCGTCGCGGCAGCGATCACTTTACCACTGGGATACTCCCAGGCGAAAGAATACGCAGAGCTGGAGTGGCCGATTGACATTGCGATCGCCGTCATCTGGGTTGTTTTTGCGGTAAATTTCTTCATGACGATTCACCGTCGTCGTGAAAAGCATCTTTACGTGGCGTTGTGGTTTTATATCTCAACAATAATCACGGTGGCAGTTTTGCATATTGTGAATTCAATCGAGATCCCGGTGGCCTTCATGAAGTCTTATCCGGTGTACGCAGGTATCCAGGACGCCCTGGTACAGTGGTGGTACGGACATAATGCCGTGGCCTTTTTCCTGACAACCCCGTTTTTGGGTTTGATGTACTACTATATCCCCAAAGCCGCCAATCGCCCGGTTTACTCTTACCGTCTGTCTATTATTCACTTTTGGTCCTTGGTGTTCATCTATATCTGGGCTGGCCCCCATCACTTGCTATACACCTCTTTGCCAGAATGGGCTCAAACATTAGGGATGATTTTCTCCGTGATGCTTCTGGCTCCTTCATGGGGCGGAATGATCAATGGCCTTTTGACTTTAAAAGGTTCGTGGAACTTGCTTCGTACAGAACCGCTTCTTAAGTTCTTTGTGGCGGCTTTGACTTTCTATGGTATGGCGACATTTGAAGGACCACTTCTTTCCATTAAATCCGTGAGCGCATTAGGACACTATACTGATTGGATTGTTGGTCACGTGCACGGGGGGACCTTGGGTTGGAATGGCTTCCTGACATTCGGGATGCTTTACTATATGGTTCCACGTCTTTGGAAAACGCAGCTTTACTCCAAGAAACTTTTGGAGAATCACTTTTGGTTGGGTCTTGCCGGCGTCATTCTGTACTACGTTTCGATGGTCGTTGCCGGTATCACTCAAGGTTCGATGTGGAGAGCTGTCACCAAAGAAGGCACGCTGGTTTACCCTGACTTCATGGAGACAGTTGTGCGCATTGTTCCTCTTTACTGGGCCCGTGCCTTGGGCGGAACACTCTTCCTGATTGGCTTCCTGTTGATGTGCTACAACATCTATAAAACAATCAAACTGGCTCCACCAAAAGTCAAAGAGGACGTGGTTGAGGTAACCAGAACTGGCTATAGTGAGATTTATACTTCAGACCATAGAAAACTGGAAGGCATGGGGTTTGTATTCTCTGTGCTGGCCTTCCTGGCAATAGCCGTTGGTTCATTCATTGAAATTTACCCGACTCTTTCTCTTCATAAATACATCAATCCGGCTCAAATCACAGATCCGTACACGCCCCTTGAAATTGCAGGTCGCAGTATTTACATTCGCGAAGGATGTTATGTCTGTCACTCACAACAAATCCGCCCGATTGTTTCTGAAGTATTACGTTACGGACCCGCTTCCACAATTGAAGAATCCATGTGGGATCGTCCGTTCCAATGGGGATCAAAACGGACAGGACCGGATCTTGCCCGCGTTGGCAAAAAGTATCCGAACCTATGGCACTTCAGCCATATGATGGACCCGCGCGCCGTCACTCCAAGCAGCATCATGCCAAACTATCCATGGCTGGCAGATAAAGACACGAACTTCATGCGTCTACGCAAAGAAGTCTCTGTCATGAAGCTTTTAGGTGTGCCTTATGATGACAACACTGCCGCAAATGCAGATGGCATCGCCCAGAAGCAGGCAAAGGAAATCGCTGCAGACATAGAAGCAAACGGTGGTCCCCGTGGAATGGAGAAAAAGGAAATCGTGGCTTTGATCGCCTACCTGCAATCCTTGGGTCAGAAAGGAAAAGCTCAATGAAACAACTAGGTTTACAAGCCTTTACAGATACCTATCTGACGTCTTTTGGTCTGGTCATATTTTTTACGTTTTTTGTTTGTGTTTTGCTTTGGGTATTTCGCAAAAACAGCAGGAATCACTACGGGGATATGGAAAAAATGCCCCTAATGGACGAGGAGTTTTCAAATGCACGACCAAAATAATGACCAGAATCAGCAGCACTTTCATGAGTATGATGGCATTATCGAGCACGATAACAACCTGCCAACCTGGTGGCTGTGGCTGTTTTTCCTGACGATCATTTTTAGTGCTCTCTACTTTTTGCACTATCAGTTCGCGGGCGGACTGACATTAAAAGAAGAGTTGGCAGTGAACATGGCCGAACTTGAAAAACAGAAATCAGAATCAGTGGCTTCCGCTCCCATTGAAACCGAGGAATCACTTCGAGAAGCCTTTGATAAAATTGACACCAACATGGGCGTTGCGGTCTTCACCAGTAAGTGTGCCGCTTGTCATGGTCAGGAACTGCAAGGATTGATTGGTCCAAATCTGACGGATCATTTCTGGATTCATGGCAAAGGGACGCGTATGGATATAGTAAAAGTCATTCGCGACGGCGCCGCTGAAAAAGGGATGCCACCGTGGGGTCCTGTTCTGAAACGTGATGAACTTTATGCGACAGCAAAATATATTATGTCCAAGTTGGATTCCAAACCCGCAGGTGCGAAACCACCTCAAGGAGAAGAAGTGAAATGAGTCTCGATCCAAACCTCCTCACCTCTGTTGATGAATACGGTGATCGTATCGCGATCATTCCTGCAGAGGTGAAAGGTTTTTACAAACGGCATCGCACCTGGGTGCATTCCGTTTTATTGGTGATCTTTTTGATTCTGCCATGGACTACAATTCGTGGTATCCAAACCGTTCTGATTAATATCCCTGATCGAGAATTTTCATTCTTTGGAATATTATTTCATGCCCACGACACTCCCCTGTTATTTTTCATATTAGGCACCATTGTGCTGGGGTTGGCATTTGTTACCTCCGTCTGGGGCCGTGTGTGGTGTGGCTGGGCTTGCCCGCAAACGGTGTTTATTGAAGCCGTCTTCAGACGAATCGAAAAATGGACCGAAGGTGGCTATGTTGAACGCCGCAAGCTTCGCACAGAACCGTGGACGTTCACAAAGTTTCGGAAAACCGGAAGTAAATGGGTGCTCTTCGTTTTAGTGTCATCGCTGATCGCACACAGTTTTATTGCCTACTTTGCCGGAGCAAAGAGCCTGATACGGATGATGGAAAATCCGCCATCTGAAAACTGGAGCTATTTCTTATTGGTTTCGATCGTAACAGCTTTGGTGCTATTTGATTTTGCCTGGTTCCGCGAACAGTTCTGCGTGATCATGTGCCCTTACGGTCGCTTTCAATCACTGCTTATCGATAACAAGTCCCTGGCTGTCGTTTATGACACCAAACGTGGTGAACCACGCCGTGGCCAGGTTCCTGCCGGCGGCACCCAAGGCGACTGCGTTGCCTGCAACCGTTGCGTAAATTCATGCCCAACAGGAATCGACATACGCAATGGACTGCAAATGGAGTGCATCGCTTGCACAGCCTGCGTGGATGCTTGTGATGAGATCATGGAAAAAGTGGGCAAACCCAAAGGACTTATCCGTTATGACACTTTGGATTTTAGTAAAATCAAACTCACCCGCGCAAGGCCGTTGGTATACATGGCGGTTTTACTGATGTTGATCTCTGGATTGACTTACGCAATCACCACCCGCGATGCGTTTCATTGGACACTACTGCGAGGTCAGGGGCTGCCTTACTCATATATTCAAAATGAGGAGAGCAAAGATATCATTCAAAACCAATTCAAAATCCATATTCAGAATCAGGAGCGCGTCGCCACTGAGTACCGACTCTCCGTTGATGATGAAATTTTGAAGTCCGGCGCACTGATCATGGTGGCTGAAAATCCCCTGACATTGCAGGCGCATGAAGACCGCGAGTGGTACTTTTTTGTGCGTCTTCCGGAGAGTTTGTTCAAAGGCACCAATGGACAAATTAAAACCAAAGTAAAAATTGAAAGCCGCCATGGTGAAATCGTCAACCAAAGCGAAAAAGAATTGATCATTGTGGGGCCAAAGCTATGAACTCGGGAATGTTGCTGGCTCTGGGAATATTAAGTACGAGTTTCTTAGGAAGCTGGCACTGTGCTGCTATGTGCGGACCTATCGCTTGCCTGATGGGAGAGCGCAAATCGCTTTTCTCGTATCACATCGGTCGCTTGATTGCTTATGTTGCGCTAGGTGCATTCGCTGGTGGTATGGGCCAATTACTACTGGGCTCGCAGTACCAGTGGATTCGTACTGCCTCTGCAGTTTTATTTGCGTTGGTATTGTTGAGTATGGGTCTGCGTCTGATCGCTCCACGATGGGGTGATAAATTGACTCTAAAGCTTGATCCTCATGGATTGATCATGGTGTTTCGTCAGATGCGTAAGTTTCATTTAAATCAGTCCGGTTTTGCCGTGGGACTATTAACTGGAATACTGCCTTGTGGCTGGTTGTACACCTATATTACTGCGGCGGTAGCCTTACAGAGTTCTTTGATGGGTGGAGCTTTGATGTTTTTATTTTGGGTGGGTGGGCTTCCGGCCATGGCTGCTTTGCCTGCGATGATTCACAAAGGCCTGCGCCAAATCCCGCTTCGTCAGCAACGACTGGCGGGATTAATCTTGGTTGTGGCTTCGGGTTACTCGTTATGGAGTTTTTTCTATTTTTCTCATACAGGCTAACGTTTGACCAATCAGGTAACTTTGATCTGCTCTTGTGATTTTTAGAATGATAAATCCGGCTTGAAAACGGCTAAGCCAATCGCGACGGAACAAAGAAAAACAACCATACTATAATGAACCACCGCCCATTGAGGCTTCTTTTTTGCAAAGTACACTCCCACTCCCAAAAGCAACCAGCAGGCTGTTTTAGCAATGGCCCAATTAGGAAAGTTTTCTCCCATATTCAAAACACCCACCAACTTGTGGGCAGTAAAAAACACCAAGACCCAGCTTATCCCGTGAGTGATAAAGCCAATCTTTCGAATTTGGTTTTTCCCCTCGATCCAAGTGCCGGCAATGACAAACCCCAGACTGATAATCAGAGTGGCGATACTAATGATGTGAAGAGTTTTATACGTAAGATATTCCATGATTTTCCTTACCGACACAGTGTTTTGACATCGTCTTGAAGTTGATGCTAAAACCTCTAGTTAACTAGAGGTCAATAGCATTTATGAAAAACAATGACTCGGTCGCATCAATTCTTTCTATCGGTGAGTTATCAAAAAGATCTGGCGTTGCGGTCACTGCTATCCATTTTTATGAATCAAAGGGGCTTATTTATTCGGCTCGCAACGAAGGCAACCAACGCCGCTTCCCCCGCGGAATGTTGCGGATACTAGCAATCATCAAGGCGTCGCAAAATTTGGGGTTTTCACTGGAAGAGATCAAACAGGGTCTGGCGATTTTACCCACAGATCGCGCTCCCACTCAGCGTGAATGGAAAACTTTGGCGACAAAGTGGAGAATCCAGATCGAAGCAAGACTTGAGGCCTTAACAAACTTAAGAGATCACCTTGATACTTGCATCGGCTGTGGCTGCCTTTCGATCGATGCGTGCCCGATCCGTAATGGCAACGACAAGCTTGCCAAAAAAGGACCCGGAGCTCATTTATTGAAGTGATTTGGGCATAAAAAAAGCCGACTCGAAGTCAGCTTTTTTGAAGAAAATGGGGTGACCGACGGGGCTTGAACCCGCGACACTCGGAATCACAATCCGATGCTCTACCAACTGAGCTACGGCCACCACAAAAGGAAGATCTTTTATAGAGCCTTGGCGGACAAAGTGCAAGATCGAAAAAGCGGTTTTTAAAAATTCTTTAAACCCTAGTAATCACAAGGGGCTACGACCGGATGAGCCTGGCAGTGAATGCTGGCATTTTGCGCATTTAGGACCATTAAGTCAGACCATTCGCCGTTTGCGTTGCAGCGCCGACGCTCACAGGTGACCCCCGGGCTGTTTAAAAGACACTGCTTTTTTTGCCCCTTAGGGTTGCCCTTGCACACCCAGGAACACTCATTAAAGTTCGCAGCCGGCGCGGAACATACGCCTCCTGCGCGCTTTGCAGCCTCAGCAGCTTCCCGCTCCTTACGAACACGATTTTCCTCTTGCTGTTGGCGTTTCTTATCGGCACCGTCGAATAATGCAATCTCTTTGGCCGACATCTTGGTGACCGGAGTCAGGTTGCCACGGGGAATTTTGCGCCCCTTCAAAAGAACATCGTAGGCGATCTCCCCGCCTTCAATAATCCCCTGAAAGCCGACCTGCTCGCCCGCCTTCGCTGTTGCCGTTGTTTCACCATTCATCGCCGAAAACTCGATAGAACCTTTAATCACCTTCACTTCGCCATAAGCTTTGGGAGAATTCATATTAAAGATAAAATCACCAGCCGGAGGAATAAACTCGTAAAGGTCAGTACGCAACACCGTGTTGTAACGGGTTTTCTCGCCCTCTTTTTGCACCCATCGCAAACTTCCGGAGTTTAAAATCAAGACCGGCGCCTCGCCACCCTCCCAACTGATGGTTGGCAAAAGAACTGAACTGTTCGGTAGAACTGTGAATTTACGAACTTCTCCAAATGCAATCCGCACGCTGGAATCATCGCCCGTTTCAAAAAGAGCTTTTTCCTGCAAAGGCGTGTTGCGGGTCAGATTGACCTTATGGCCATCTTTCCCGGTCAAAACAACCTTCCCAACAACCTCTTCAATGGCTGGATACTTTGGCGGAGTCGCCACGGCCAATCCGGCGCTTAAAGTAAGTAGTGAAAGTATCGCTTTAAGTTTAAGTGTTTTCTTTAACACGTTCGAGCTCCCAGAGTTTTGCATACTTTAAGAATAGCGAATAAGCGGCACCAATAGCGATCACAAATCCTGGCAAGCCATCCAAAAATCCGGCTTTTACGAAATAAGTTTCAATAAATTTGCCGAAAGGCTTAAAGATCATCTTTAAATAGGAGAATTGCGCCCCTCGTGCCTGCAGCTCGCGAGCTCCCAATCCGGAGTATCGGTCATTTGTGATGACCTGATCGCTTAAATCATCAAAGACATAATGAAGCAATGGTGAGGTCATTTTAAGGTGACTTTTCACTTCGACCTTTTCATGTACATTTGCGGAATTCCAACGACTTTTTGATTTATTGAATAATCTGAGCTGGAAGTCAGGATACCAACCTCCGTGCGTAATCCATCTCCCCATGTGAAAGGATTTACGGGGAAACAGATAGCCCGCCTCAGAGTCAAGGCTTGCGAACTTTTCTACAATTTCCGAAGCAAGCTCTGGACTGAGCGCTTCGTCAGCATCCAAGGAAAGAATCCAGTTGTGCTTTGCTTGCTCGGCCGCAAAGGCCTTTTGCGGTCCGAAACCGCGCCACTTTTCCTGAAACACACGGGCGCCTGCTTTTTCAGCAATCTGCACAGTGCGATCCGTCGAAAAGCTGTCGACTACCACAACATCGTCGGCAAATGGAACAGAACGAATGCAGCGATCAATGTGCGCTTCTTCGTTTAAGGCAATCACAACAAGAGAAATTGGAAGTTTCGTCACTGAATTAGCTTGGTGTTCGATCAAGGTCTTGTCAAATGATTCGCAACTCGATACCATTTTTTTGAGCTGAAAGGTTTTTCTTGATGAATTTTGCTAAATACTTCGTTTTATGTCTGTTTTTGTCTTCGCCGGCGCATGCTTATCTAAGCATTTTGGAATCCGGGGAGGTCCTTTCTTCCAATCTTATTCAAGTTGGTTTTGAACCTCAGATTCTAACCAACCGGGAAAGCGGCGCAAACTTCGACGTTTTTGTCGAAACCGGCCTGAATGACTCCACCAGCGCGCGCTTTTTGATCGGCGGCGGAACTATCGACTTTAATGCATTTGCCAGTGTTAAATGGATCCCCATTCCAGATTTCGCAAATCAGCCTGCCATGGGTATCCGCGCCGGCATCGGCTTTGCCCGCGATAATGACGACAACGTCTTGCAAGTTCAAGCAGCTCCTCTTTTGAGCAAAAGATTTGAGACTGAATATGGCTTGACCGTCCCCTACATCGCGATTCCATTCGCTTACCTGAACACCAAGGAAGACAACTACATCGCTACAAACTTGGCGGTGGGCACAGAATGGCAACACCCAGACCTAAAAGACACAATGACTTTGGGTGGTGAAGTTGGTGTAGACTTGAATAAATCGTACACTTACATCAGTATTTTCGCGACTTTCCCTTTTGAAAGCAGCAAAGGATTCGGTAATTAATATGTTTTCATGGTTTTTTAAAGACGAAGCCGGCACCGCTGCTGATTTGTATGTCGACTTGGGCACTGCGAATACTTTGATCGCCGGTCGCGGTAAGGGAATCATTCTGAATGAGCCTTCCCTGATTGCGTACCAGCAAACAAGTCCGGGTCGCAAACGCGTGATCGCAGTCGGCACCGATGCCAAGGAAAAACTGGCCAACAATCCTGGAAATATTTTTGCGCAAAAACCAATCCGTGATGGCGTCATCGCTGACTTTGAAACCACTGAAGTCATGTTGAAACATTTCCTGAGCCAACCCGGAGTTAAATCCGCTTTCTCGCGCCCGCGCATTGTCGTGTCTTTGCCGTATGGTGTGACCGAAGTGGAAAAGAAAGCTGTGATCGAATCCTGCAAAGCTGCCGGCGCGAAGGAAGTATTTCTGATCGATGAGCCGATGGCGGCTGCGATTGGTTCTGGCTTGAACGTGAAATCCGCCGAAGGAAATATGATCATTGATATGGGCGGTGGCACAACGGAAGTTGCGGTTATCGCTTTGGCTGACATCGTTTATTGTGAAGCGGCCCGCGTGGGTGGTCACAAAATTGATGACGCTATCATTGACTACTTCAAACGCTACAAAAAACTGATCATCAACGATGTGACTGCTGAATACTTGAAAGTCGCAATCGGCACAGCTGTTCCCAAGAAAGACATCAAAATGGCAAGCATCACTGGCCGCGACGCGGAGACAGGGATGACAAAGTCCATTGACGTGAGTTCGGAAGAAGTGGGTCTTGCGATGAATTCCTGTATTCAGGAAGTGATCAATGCCATCCATAAGGCGCTTGAGCACACACCTCCTGAACTGGTTTCAGATATCATCGAGCGTGGCGTTGTCCTTGCTGGTGGTGGTGCTTTGATTCGCGACTTTGACTTGCGCATTCAAAACGAAGTGCGCTTGAATGTGCGCGTGGCCGACAGCCCACTAACAGCCATCGCCTTGGGTGGCGAAGCAGTACTTTCGGATCCAGAACTTTTGGATAAGATTCAATTGGAAGTTTAAACTAAAAAGCCCCGAATTTTCGGGGCTTTTTTTTTTAGATCTGCTCTGCGTTTTTCATATCTTCACGAACAAGTTCGTTAAGTCTTTTCGCCACCGGCCCCTGCACTCCTGACCCAATCTTTTGCCCTTCGTATCTTGTCACGGGTAACACATCCAAGGTGGTGCCAATCATCATCACTTCTTTGGCTGATTTAATATCCTGCTCTGTGATATTACTTTCTTGAATGCTTTTAAGCTCACCACTTTTAATCAGGGCCTCCGCCAACTCAAAAGTTCGCATCATTGTGGTGCCCTTTAGAATTTGGTGCAGTGGCGGTCTGACTAAAACACCGTCTTTATTCAAGATGACCATATTCTCGGTACTGCCTTCCAGAAAATTTCCTTTGTCATCGACGTTGATGGTGAAATCAACCCCGCGATCGACACTTTCTTTTTTCATCAAAACATTGGGAAGATAGTTACAGGATTTGATTCTTGCAAAGGCCGGCTCCTTGGGAGGAACCGCGCTTTTAGCAATACTCACACCTTCCTGATATTTTTCGGGCGGCAAAAGCTTTAAGGTTGTCACGACCAGATACAGTTGCTCGCCCACAGAGTCATAGGGATTCGTGGTAAATCCACCCGGACCACGGGAGACATAAAGACGCAGTAATGCATCCTGAACCTTGGCGACTTTCATAGTTTCAGAAATCGCAGATTTAACATCCGCGATGGACATGGGAAGCTTCAAGCCGATTTGAGCTGCGGAAGCTTCCAAACGACGCATATGTTCTGCAAACAAAAAAATTCTTCCATTGACGACCTTGATTGCCTCAAAAACGCCATCTCCCCTGTGCACCAGATGATCATCCACCGGGACAGTCATAAGACCCGGCTCCGTCACGATTCCACCCCACCAAGTGCTATACATGGCTAAGTATGATTGCTGAGCTGGATATTTTTTCTCAGCGAGTTTTGCAAGAATCTGTGCCGGGGTGAGTAAGGTAAGTGACATACTGAAAGCCGTCCTTATAGATGAGTCTTAAGCCACTTCTATTCTCAGAATGGCAGCATGAAATTGGCAAGTTTTTTGTTTTTTAGTTTGACCTTCTATTCTTGCAATTTGGACAATATAGCTTCAGACATCAGGGAGGATGCTATGATTTTTCGTGTGGCCTTTTTAGTAGCTGCAATGAGCTTGTCCGCGTGTTCACTTTTTCAGGGCAGACGCGCCCCCAACCAGGAAATGCAAGTTTCCCTTAAGGATGAAAAAGGCAATCCAGCAAAAGCCAATGTCATAGACTCCGGCACAGCCGAAGACCAAGCCCGTGCGCAGGAGTTGCGCGAAGCCGTCGCCGCTGAAGCTGCAAAACAGGCTGAAAAAAACCAACAAGCCACTGCCACGGCAGCACCTGTTGCGGCTACCACCTCCAACCAGACTGCAATCCCAGGAGCTAAAGCTCGCATGATGGGTCCTGTTGCTGCGGAAAAATCCTTGGGTTGGTTAAAAAACGGAAACACTCGTTATGTTACAGGTCGTTTGCGTTCGGATGGGGTATCCACCAAGGATCGCACCCGTCTGGTGGAGAGCCAAAAACCCCATGCGATCGTATTGGCGTGCAGCGATTCCCGCGTTCCACCTGAATTGGTATTTGACCAAAAACTGGGCGAGATCTTTGTCGTTCGCACCGCAGGTGATTCACTGAATGAATCCGTTATCGGAAGCATTGAATACGGCATTCAATACCTGGGAGCGAACCTCATCGTGGTACTAGGCCATAGCTCCTGTGGTGCCGTGGCAGCAGCCATGACCGGTAATGATCTTGGCAGCCCCGCATTAAACGCAATTGTCGACGATATTAAACCTCGTATTACGCAATTCGCAGGGAAAACTCCGTCTCGAGGACTGGTGCAGGAATCCTTTGCTAACGTCTCTGGAGTGGCTCACGATCTTTTGCTGCATTCGCAAATCGTGCGTGACGCTGTAGGCTCGGGTGATGTAAAAATCTCTAGAGCACTTTATCACCTGGATTCAGGCAAAGTAGAGTGGAAAGACTAGAGTAAAATTGGTAGAAAAACTGGAGAGTTAAGCTGATGAGTTCGCCGCGTAAAATTTTGATGACCTGTGCCCTGCCCTACGCCAACGGCTACATTCACTTGGGCCACTTGGTGGAGTATCTACAAGCTGATTTCTGGGCACGCTTTCAAACCATGCGCGGCAACGAATGCGTATTCATTTGCGCCGACGACACCCATGGCACTCCGATCATGGTCAAGGCTCGCGAGCAAGGCATCACTCCGGAACAGTTGATTGCGGCTTCTTTTAAAGAACACACGGCTGACTTCGCGGATTTTCAAATTAAGTTTTCTCACTACGGTTCTACAAACGCTCCGGAAAACAAAGCCCTGATTGAACAATTCTACGGCAAGTTCGTTGAAGGCAATCACACGCGCACTCAAGCCATTCAACAACTTTACTGCAACCACGACAAGATGTTCCTGCCGGATCGTTTTGTTAAGGGCACATGCCCTAAGTGCGGCGCCAAAGAACAATACGGAGATTCCTGTGATGTCTGCGCATCCACTTACTCACCTAGTGATATGAAGGATGTGCACTGTTCAATGTGCGGCACCACTCCGGTGATTAAAGACTCCGAAAGTATTTTCTTCAAACTAAATGATTTCAAAAAATATCTGGAAGAGTGGATCCCGAAACACTGCGCCCCGGACATCGCAAAAAAAATGCTCGAGTGGTTCAATGAGGATCTTCACGATCTGGATATTTCCCGTGATGAGCCGTACTTTGGCTTCCCGATTCCGGGCACGAATGGCAAAAAGTTTTTCTACGTGTGGGTGGATGCACCGATGGGCTATATGTCCACGACTGAAATCTGGGCAAAGTCTCAAGGCAAAACCTTGAAAGACATCTGGCAGGATCCGACGCGTGAAATCTACCACTTCATCGGTAAAGACATCGCCCGCTTCCATACGATTTTCTGGCCGGCCTTCTTGAAGGCTGCGGAATTCCGTTCGCCGAATCAGGTTTTCGTTCACGGTCACTTGATGGTGAACGGCGAAAAAATGTCCAAATCCAAAGGGACATTTATTGCGGCTCGTACTTACCTGAATCATTTGAACCCAGAGTACTTGCGCTACTACTACTCCACAAAACTAAACAGCTCTGTGGACGATATCGATTTGAATCTGGAAGAGTTCGTAAACCGTGTGAACTCGGAGCTTGTGGGTAAAATCACAAACCTCGGTTCCCGTGGCGGCCAGATGTTGAAAAAGAAAATGGACGGCGTAATGAGCACGCCAGACACTGAGGGGCAAAAGCTGATCGCGCACGCGCAAAGCAAATCAGAAGTGATTGCTGGCCACTTTGAGGCCCGTGATTTCGCCAAAGCTCTGACTGAAATCAGAACTCTTGCTGATGATGCGAATAAGTACTTTGACGAAAAAGCTCCGTGGAAGACATTGGAAGCAGATCCAGTTGGCACAAAACAAGTGATCACCACGACTTTGAATGTTTTCAGAATGCTGGCAATCTACCTGAAACCGGTTCTTCCTGAATACACGGCCAAAGTGGCTAAGCTATTGGGCGAAGGCGACTACAAGTGGAGCGACATCAATACTGTTCTGACAAATCGTTCAATTAACGATTACGAGCACCTTGCAACCCGCGTGGAAGCTGACAAAGTGAAAGCCATGGTTGAGGAAGGTCGCAAGATCAACGAAGAAATCCAGGCCGCGAAGAAGGCCGCTTCCACAGCCCCTGCCGCCGCCAAGGCCGTGGCGGGCACGCCCGCAGTAGCTTCAGCGGAGGCGGGTCCGGGCGAGATTGAGTTTGCGGACTTTGAAAAAGTCGAGCTTCGTGTTGGTCAGGTTGTTGAAGCTGAAGAGATCAAAGAAGCCGACAAGCTTCTTCGTTTGAAAGTCGATATCGGCAATGGCGAGATTCGTCAGATTATTTCCGGTATAAAAGCTGCTTACAAACCTGAACAACTTTTAGGTCGTAAGCTTTTGGTGTGCGTGAATCTAAAACCGCGTAAAATGAAATTTGGTATGTCTGAAGGTATGATCCTGGCGGCCGGTACTGGTGGCAGTGATTTATTCATGCTTTCCCCGGATGATGGCGCTAAAGTCGGCCAAAGAGTGAAGTAATGAGCCTTTCAGCTCAGGATAAGAAATCCCTCGAAGAAATTCATAAGCTTTTTATTGAGCTTGAGAAATCCTCGGGGGATTTTTCTTTTGATCCATCTAAACTTGCTCTGCTTAAAGATAAAATTTCCCAACTGACTTCGTCTGAGAATGCAGATGTGGGTCGCCTTGCACCTTTGCGCGATCACTTGCACGGGAAAATGACTTTGAAGCACTTCGTGAGCTTTGCAATTCCCTTTGAACGAATTTTGAATCGCAATTTGCAGGATGATGAATTTCTGATTATTGAAAACGACAAAAACGCAGCTCCGCAGGAAACGCTGCCACTGGTTTTTGTCCTGGATAATATCCGCTCGGCCTTCAACGTCGGCTCTATATTTAGAACCGCAGAATGCCTGGGTGCTGAGCGCATCTGCCTTTGCGGCTACACTCCCAACCCCACGCAGTGGAAAGTGGAAAAGACCGCCATGGGTACTCAGGAATACATGACTTGGGAGGAACACACCCACTTGATGGAGTGCCTGGAGATGCTGAAAGAAAATGGTTACCGCCTGGTAGCCCTTGAAACAGCGGCCTCAGCGTCAGACCTATACGAAAGCTTTGAAGCTGAACCCACGGCGTTTATTTTAGGTAACGAACGCTTTGGTTTGGATCCAACGGTTTTGCAACTGATCGACGAAGTTCGCGTGATTCCTTTGCGTGGTCGTAAAAATTCTTTAAACGTGGGCGTCACTGCGGCAGTGGCCGGATTTGAATGGATGAGACAGTGGCGAACCCGAAAATAGAGCTCACACCGATTGGCTATTTTAAAAGCTCCCAGGTGCACCCCTACGAGGCGGGCCGCCAGCCCGACAGTCATCATGCTGAAGGAGTGATTGAACTCCTTGGTGGGCAGAATTTTGAACAGGCGCTGACGGGTCTTGAAGGCTGCAAAAAGATTTGGGTGATATTTGCCTTTCATCGCAACGACCATTGGAATCCCATGGTGTTGCCACCTCGCGGGCGCAACACTAAAATCGGCGTCTTTGCCACCCGCTCCCCTTACCGCCCCAATCCGGTTGGCATGAGCTGCGTGGATGTGGTGAGTATTGAAAAACTAAGCATCACAGTTGCGGGAGCAGACATTTTGGATGGCTCCCCGATTCTGGATATCAAACCCTATGTCGCCTATGCGGATTCTTTCCCCGAAGTCGAGCCCGAGTGGCTGAATGAAGCGGAAAAACACAATGTGGAGTTTTCTGTAGCAGCCGAAAAAGCTTTGGTTTACCTGCAAGCCATGGGAGTTGAAAATCTGCGTGGCTTTTTGCAGCATCAATTGGAATTTGAACCTACCAACGGAAAAAAGAAGCGCGTTAAAGCTCTCTCTGAAAGTGAGTTCATTATCGCCTATCGCACTTGGCGAGCGGTCTTCACTGTGAAAGATCAGACAGTGAATGTTTTACGGATTGAAAGTGGTTACAGTTCAAAGGATTTAAAAAACTCTGACGACACTTATCAGGACAAAGAAATCCACCGGGAATTTTTAAAGCAAACTTTTTAGTATAAAAAAGCCCCAATTTGAGATTGAGGCTTTCTGAAGGAATCGGATTATTTTCCGTTTTTGTGTTTGTCTTTAACTTTAGCCAATTGATCTTTGCAGGCTTGAGAAACTTGGTCCTCGTGACCTTTCATACATTGGATCACTGCACCTTTTCCTGGCTTCACGTCAGAGCAGAATTTCTCCACATCTTCGTGACATGCTTCATGGATATTTTTGAAGCTCTTTTTCATGTCTTCCATTTTAGCTTTGCACTCTTTGGATACTTTGGATTTATTTTTACGCATGCACTTGTGCATGTCTTTACCTGGGGCCACACCCGGGCACAATGCTTCGCGGTCTTTCATGCAAGGACCATCTTTAATTGCACCATGTGCAGGTTGGGACATATCTGGAGTCGTAGTCGGGGCTGGAGTCACCTCTGCGGCGCCTTGAGAGAATGCGCTTACTGCAAAACAAGTCGTCAAAGCAAAAGCACATGATGCGATCAATGATTTCATTTTTCCTCCTATGGAATAGGATAATCATAGACCTGTTCGGATTTGATGCAATATCGTTTTGCCGGACTACAGCAAAAGTCTTGCTCCCATTGCCAATGAGGTAAAAAAGCTGGCGACAATTGCGCACCACAAATAACTAAACAGTGTGAACAGGCCATCTCTTTCAAGGTAACCAATTGCTGACAGGACGATGGCAATTGCGGGCACAGTGTTGGAAAACGGAATGGGCAAAGGCAGCGCAAGTAAACAGGCGTTTACGGAAAGCACCAGAAAATTCAGGACACGGAATGCCTGAAGCTCATAGAAAAACTGCATTCGTTTTCGCACGATTTTTGCGACGTAGGTCCACACTTTTTCAGCATAGTTACTAAGTTTCAAAACAGTTTTTGCAGAGACCGAAACCTGCTCCCAGCGCTTGGGCAGCCACGGTGGCCTTCTTCTAAGCAGAAAAAACGAAACCAGTATTATCAGAATTCCTGAAATCGTTGAAAGCCCCGGCACGGGGATGGGAAAAAGATACGGCAAACACAGGAACAACAAGATCATCCCGTGTCCCTCTTCACCCAGCAGCTGGAACACTCTTTTTAAAGAGAGATCTCCATGTCCCGCTTCTTCCTGCAGCAGATCCATGGCGGCAATAAATTCACTTTTCAATTTGCTTTCCTTTCGCCAAGAACCTATGACTAAGATTCCATATTATTCTAAAGGACCGGCTATGGATTGGAAGATTTTTGCGAGCACATTCATAACAATTTTCCTGGCGGAAATGGGTGACAAAACTCAATTCGCAGCTCTAGCAGCATCGAGCCAGACCAAGTCCACCATGACTGTTTTAATTGCTGTTGTATTGGCTTTGGGACTTGCCGGCGCTTTGGGTGTGATCTTTGGTCGATACTTAGGACAACTATTGAATCCACAAATGATGAAATACGTTTCTGGGACTTTGTTTATCCTGGTCGGGATTTGGGTTCTAACATCTAAAGGATAAATTCAGTTCAGCAAGATGTGGTTCGCGCCTGTTGAATAACAAGAATGCGATCCAGAAGCATTATGTAACATTAGCAAATAAAAAAAGGAGTCTTAACGACTCCTTTTTTTGTTTTGAATATTCGGGTCAAAGACCGCTACTAGATAGTAGCGATCAATTGAGCGATCAACAAAGAAACGACAGACATAACTTTGATCAAGATCGCAACACCTGGACCTGAAGTATCTTTGAACGGGTCACCAACAGTGTCACCAACGACAGCTGCTTTGTGAGCGTCAGATCCTTTAGGATGACCTGGCAATCCACCTTTTTCGATGAATTTTTTAGCGTTGTCCCATGCTCCACCGGCATTCGCCATGAACAAAGACATTGTTGCACCAACAGCCAATGAACCAGCAAGCATACCTGCTAGAGCTTGAGGCCCCATCAAGAAACCAACTGCTACCGGAGCAAGGATCGCGATCATACCTGGCAAAATCATCTCTACTAGAGCTGCTTTTGTTGCGATATCCACGATACGTGCAGGTTGTGGTTCTGCTTTACCTTCACGAAGGCCTGGGATTTCCTTAAACTGACGAGCAATTTCGATTACGATTTTTTGAGCAGCTTTACCAACCGCAGTCATTGTTGTTGAACCAACAAGGAACGGAAGGATTGCACCGATCAAGATACCGATCAATACGCCTGAAGTAGTTAGCTCCAAAGACATTGCAGCCATACCCGCTTTGATACGAACATGGTTTACTTCCATGTTGAATGCAGAGAATAGAGCAACAACCGTCAAGATAGCTGAACCGATAGCGAAACCCTTACCGATAGCTGCTGTTGTGTTACCAACTGCATCCAATTCATCAGTGATGTCGCGAACGTTTTTACCAAGACCAGACATTTCAGAAATACCACCAGCATTATCGGCGATTGGACCGTAAGCATCCACAGTCATTACAACTGCAGTACCGGCCAACATACCAACTGCGGCGATAGCGATACCGTATAGGCCCAAAGCTTGGTCCGCAGCGTAAGCTGCAGCAACCACGATCAACATTGGGATCGCTGTTGATTCCATACCCACTGCCAAACCACGGATCACACCAGTACCTGCACCTGTCAAAGCTGCCTCAGCAACCAAACGGATTGGACGAGCTGCCGTGTAGTACTCAGTGATCAAACCGATCAAAGCACCACCGAATGCACCTGCTGCCAAAGCAACAGTCACTGTTTGGGAAAGACCAAACATCGGCATGATGATGTAAGAAGCGATCGTCAACAAGATTGGCGGGATGATCAAAGCATTACGAAGAACCGTTGCTGGCTTTCCGTTTTTGAAAATACGCGCGGCAAAGATCACGATGATAGAGATCACCATGCCAAGACCGGAAAGAAGCAATGGAAGCATAACGCCCGCAGTACGAGCATTGGCTGCATCAGCACCCTCAGCGATCAATTTAGACAAGCCCTCTAGAGGGATAGTCAAAGCGATTGCTGTAGCAGAAACGATAGCCGCAACCATCGATTCGTAGATGTCAGCACCCATACCTGCCACGTCACCAACGTTGTCGCCCACGTTATCTGCGATAACGCCTGGATTACGAGGATCGTCTTCAGGAATGTTCTCTACAACTTTACCAGCGATGTCTGCACCAACGTCAGCCGCTTTAGTATAGATACCACCACCGATACGCGCGAAAAGTGCGATTGAAGAAGCACCTACTGCGAAGGAGTGAAGGATTGTGCCCATTTGTTCAGTGCCATCAAATTTCAAGTAAAGGCAACCAAGACCAATCAAAGCAAGACCCGCAACGGAAAGACCCATTACAGCGCCGCCGTCCAAAGCCACAAGAAGAGCTGCTGGTTTAGAACCAGTTGCTGCTGCTTGAGTAGTACGAACGTTTGCGTAAGTCGCAGCTTTCATACCGAAGAAGCCCGCAAGCAAAGACAAGAATGCACCCAGGATGAATGATCCTGCTGCAACCAAGCCCAATGCGAACCAAAGAATCAAGCCTACGACGATAGCGTAGACAAAAAGAACCTTGTACTCACGTACAAGGAAAGCCATTGAACCTTCACGAACGTAGCCCGCGATACGATTCATCGTTTCATTGCCAGCTGGCTGTGCCTTCACGCGAAGGTACAGAACTACTGCCAACACCAAACCAATAACCCCAGCGATCGCTGGAGACATTAGCAAGTTATTACTAAACATTGTTGCACTCCATGTTTGATTTCTCGTTTAAATTACGAAGACTTAGGGATAATAAAAACATTGCATGCAGTCAATGAAGGGAGTGCTGAGTTCACGCTTTCGAGGCCCAGCGCGTCAGGTACGGACTTACTTGGAAGGTAAGGCCGTACCTTTTAGATATTCGGAGCGATGAATGCGAAGAAGACACCGATCAAAAAAACAACTACTGAGATCGCGTAAACGCGAGCTGAGAACTTTCTGCCTCTTATGCAGGCATCTCTAAGATCCGGATCAATAGGACAAGGCGCGTTGCGGTTGTACCACAACCACCCGCCATTAAAGGCCAACATCACTGCTGCAAAAACGAACACTTGAACCTTGTGTTCAGAAATCCAAATCAAACCCGGGATATTGTTTGCAAGACCTGCAAGCACCGCCCCCAAGCCAAGACTCACCAAGAGCGCGGGAAGCGCACAACAAATGAGCGTCCCCGCCGAACTAAATAGAGTCAGATAAGATACGAAACTATTTTTTGTCGAAGCTAACTTCATAACCCGCATCCTTTAGCAGACTTGAAATTTTCTCGTGAGAAAGTTTTTTGCCGTCTTTGTAAGTGAGTTTGACAAATTTCTTTTCCAGGCTCACATCCACTTTATCCACCTCGGGTTGTTCCTGAAATTTTTTAGTGATTCCCTGAGCACAGAATGAACACACCATCCCGTTCACCCCGACTGTTTCTGTTTCAGCCGCGAATGCAAATGTTGAAGCAAGAATTGAGAATGTAAAAATTAAAGCCTTCATGATTTCTCCTTATTAGAAATGCACCATATAGTTAAATGCCCAGTTACCGTTGAATCCCGCACCCAGTTCAATCAGGACGTTTTTATAAAATAGTCTTACGAATTGAGTGAGCTCTGTGCCGGAATCGTTTTTCTTATCAGCTTGAAGAATCAACCAGGCATTGATGTCGTTGTACTCGGCCAGATAAGGAGCAAACCCGACACGGGCTTTGATCATTTCAAAATCCGGGCGTGCCTGAGGGCCGGAGCTGTCTCTAAAGAAACGACTGTAAGCTGCGGCGGTGTAGTACTTACGTGACTCCCAATCGACATCGACAGAGCCATAAGTAACGGCTTTGCTTTCATCAAAAGATCTTTCGACACCGTAGCCCGCGCCAAGATAAATATTTGCTTGGGAGTCTTCGTTATTCCAACGTTTTGCGAGTAAATTCACTCGCGGCATCGAATAATTTGTTTCACCTTCACGGAAGTAATACAGACCTGCGGCCACATAAGATTTAAAGGAGTAAGTTAATAGCAATTCATTTTCATCAGGCTTATTATATGACATAAGCGACACGGCACCTTGATATGAAACCGGATGAGCAAATGCGTTTGCCAGAGAAATAAATGTGGCTGTGAGAAATGTGGCTGTGAGTGCGAGTAGTAACGTCTTTATCATGTCTTACTTCCTGCTTGTGTGTTCCTTCATAGGCTATTAGGATAAGGACAAAGGTTTTGTGACAAAGTGATTGAAAAAAAATTGGAAGACCAAACAGACGAAGAACTTTTAATCTCTCTGGCTGACGGAGAGACGAAGGCATTGGATTATCTCTACTTGAGACATTCCGGGCGTGTTCTTGCCTATGCTAAAAAGCGCGGTTTATCTGCTGAAAAAGCGGATGAGGTCCTGCAAATCGTTTTTATGCAGGTCTTTCGTAAAAAACACCTCTACGACCCCAAACACAAAGCCTTGGCCTGGATCTACGTCATCACTCGCAGTGAATTAAAAGATTATCGCAAAAAAGAAAACCGAACAGACCTCGAATGGGACGATAAATTGTCACAAACTGAAGCCCCCTCTCCTAATATAGAGCATGAGGAGGAGGCCTCGGTCTTGTTGAATGAACTGAAGCCTCGGGAACAAGAGGCTTTGCGTTTAAGGTATTTGGACGAACTTGAATACGATGAAATGGCACGTCGAATGAAAACTTCAGACAGCAACATTCGTCAATTGGTAAGCCGGGCGCTGAAAGCCTTAAGGAGAAAAAATGAAAGACGTTAAAAATGATTTTGAGTCTTTTAAAAACGATGCGGGTCAGGTGCCTGCGGGTTCTTCTTTTGTCTTAAACAAAATTCATTCTGAAATTGCGCGCACAGCTCCTAAAAAATCTGCGGTTGCAGTGAAGCTGGGTGGCATCCATTTGGTGAGTTCTTTCTTCACCTTGATGGCCTGCCCTCAGTTTGGCACGCGTTTGTTCTTTGATGGTGAAGGTTTGATGGACGTGTTCATGAATATCTCCCCGATGTTTTGTCAGGCCTTTTGCGGAGCCTTCTACTTGGCTGTGACTTTCATCCTGGCACGCTTTGTATTGAAGTATGACGAGTGGTTGGTGGTGATGCGCTCTCGCGCACTGACGATCGGCTCTGTGGCATTGCTATCACTAGGCGTGTTTGCGATGCTGGCTCAAGGGATTTCATGGGAAGCCGGGGTTTTCTGGATCTTCGGCGCTTTGGTGGCTGGAGAGATGGCTTCGGTTTCGCGCATGACTTTGAAGAAGGTTTTTAGCTTTAGCTAAACACAAGTCCGACATTCGCTTTTCAGAATTTACCTAATACATTTTAATTATAAGTAATTGGCGCACAGCAATTGCTTATAGCTGTTCTCTAACATCTTTACTTAGAGAATAATTATGTATATACATAATAAAGGGATCCTATTTCAATGGGATCCCACCAAGAGTGCCAGAAATATTCTAAAACACGGAATAGACTTTAGCGAAGCAGGTACGGTTTGGCTAGATGCCTCTATTTTAATAGAAGAAGACTTGAAGCATTCGCAGAACGAAAAGCGTTTTACTGCACTTGGACTTTCCATGAACGGTCGCATTTTATCGGTGACCTTCACAATAAGGAGATCAGCAGATGAGAAAAAAGAAATCCAATATTGTAGAATTATCAATGCAAGAAGTGCTAGTAAGAGCGAAAAAAATAGGTATTCCCAGAGAAGTAAAGGATGAGGATATAGACTATTCGGATATGCCTGAGTTAACCCCGGAGCAGCTGGATAGAATGGTGCGCCCTGGCCGTCCTTTGATCTCTTTTTTCCCGCGCAAGGCCATTTCCATTCGAATTGACGAAGAAGTTCTAAATAAACTTAAAAAGAAAGCCAAGAAGCAAGGCATTCCCTACCAGAGCCTGATCAACGAAATTTTAAAGAAAGCTGTCTAAGACCTAAGCTTAAAGTTTTAGCTTAATTTCCAGCGGAAAGTGGTCGGAACTAAGTACCGAGCTGTGCACTTCGGCTTTAAGAACATCGAAGCCACGCACGAAGACGTGATCAAGCTTCAGCAAGCGTCCGTCATTTTCCAGATCTAGATGTTCCAGCTTTAAATCACGGAAAATTGATTTCATAATCAAATGCCGTTTTACATTCCACGTATTAAAGTCTCCGGCCAAAACCACAGGGCCATCGAACGTGGATATGCGCTCGGCTATTTCATAAAGTGAAGTTGTAAAGGCCCCCGTGGTCACGAAATTCAGAACGTGCGTGCACACGACCAGAACCTTACGACCTTCGAACTCATACTCACTAAAAAGCGTCAACTTGGGAGTCAGCCAAAAAAGTTCTCGCGAGCTGGAGCGGATAAAATCAACGGCACTGGGAGTGTATTTGGAGCCGATGGCAACACCGGTGCTGTTCTGGTTTTTCTTGTAGTGAAAGCTTTGCGCCAGATGCCACTCATAAGAGGAAAAATCCTGCTTCCATAGAAGCGGCATCTTGTTATCAACCAAGGCTTCCTGCAGCAGAATAAAATCCTTACCACTGCCGTGCTTACGGAAATCATTTTCAAAGATATGTGCACGCTGTCCCTTATACACATTCCAGACAAAGATATTCAACTCAGACGTGGGAGCAAGCACTTCGCCCGCCTCCCCGATCTTCATTAATACTTTTCCAATATCTGGAATCTTAAAGGGAACCATTCGCTATCCTTTGTTGCCCACTTTTGCGAGATAGGCTTCATTCACTTCTTGTACTTTCAAAGCCTGAGCTTCCGTGCGCTCCTGCTCGGCCAGAAGAGTTGAAAGATATCTTTCCGACATACTTGGAATAATAACAACAATATTCTTGCCCCGATTTTCTTCTTTGGAGGCCTGACGAAGACCCGCAACAACCGCGGCACCAGAAGAGATTCCCACAGGAATGCCTTCTTTTTTGATGATTTCACGAGCCATCTTGATGGATTCTTCGGAAGAGACTTGCTCCACACCATCCACAACCCCGCGATCCATCACAGAGGGCACGAAGCCCGCGCCAAGCCCTTGGATTTTATGGGGGCCTGGCTTACCGCCCGAGAGCACGGGGCTTTCAGTTGGCTCGACCGCGATGATTTTCACGGAAGGTTTTTTTGCTTTTAGAACTTGCCCGACACCTGTGATTGTTCCCGAAGTGCCCACTCCACTGATGACCATATCCACTTGTCCGTCAGTATCCTGCCAGATTTCCAGGGCGGTGGTTTCTTTGTGGATTGCCGGATTGGCTGGATTATCAAATTGCCCGGCCATCCACGAGTTCTTACTTTGCTCATGAAGCTCGGTCGCTTTAGCGATCGCACCCTTCATACCAAGTGGCCCCGGAGTCAGGATTATTTTTGCCCCAAGAAGCAGAAGCAAAGTTCTGCGTTCTTGCGACATGGTCTCTGGCATCACTAAAGTAATTGAGTAGCCCTTTGCTGCCGCCACAAAAGCCAGCGCGATTCCCGTGTTGCCACTGGTGGGCTCGATGATTTCCATGCCGGGTTTTAATTTTCCTTCTAGCTCGGCAGTTTCGATCATCGCAAGACCGATACGATCTTTAACCGAAGCCAACGGATTGAAGAATTCAAGTTTTAGAAGCAGAATTCCCGGAAGCCCCTTGCCGATTCTTTGCATTTGAACGAGGGGTGTTTTACCAATAGTTTTTGTGATGTCTGAATAGATTCTCATGGCTGAAAAGTTCCTTTTATTTTGGAAGCCCCCTCGGACCGGAGACTAGATATATAGTCTACTCCCGAGTCTGAAGAGACACCAGTGGCAGAGGGGGATTTTGCGGGAATTCTGCTATTCCCCGACCTTGTTTTAGTACAAGGTTTTAATGCGTCCAAAACATAGACGACTGCTTATTCACAGGATGCTGTTTATTTGCCTATTGGCCCTTGGCAATGTCTAAAAATCAGACACCTTAGGTAACTCTTTCCCTCCCCAATCCTTGCCTCTGAAACGGGCAAAAATTCGGGTATAACGAATGTGATTATTTATACTGCCCTGTTAATGGAGCGTTTTTATGAAGCTATCACTACATAAATTGTTGGTTCTTGGTTTGTGTTTGTTTGTCGGCGCATGTGCCTTCAAGAAGGAAGATGCTGAGGATAAACAGCGCCAGGACTTGGCGGATGAGGTTACGAAGCAGATGCAGGAGGATCATAAGAACGGCGTTGTGGTTCTTAAACCTTCAAATACCTCGGTTGAATTCGTAGAGCTGGATGAGCCCGGTTACTATCAGATGGTTGTTAAATGGCCTGAAGAAGTTGGGTCTATGGAGGTGTACATTAATGGAAACTTCCAAAAATCAGTCAGCGGAAACAACTTTTTCAAATACGACACAAAACACAATCAAAAGATTAATCTTACTCTTCGTGCTTACGCTGCGCCCGTCCATGGTGGCTCGTTCCTTTCCAAACTTGAACGCACAGACTTAGTCAGCCCATATGACTATATTGTTACGCAATCAGGTTCGCTATCTACCGAACTTAATATCACACCTAACAGAACATACTTTTTAAATGGCGCACAACTCTTCACTAACGGCCACAACATAAGAATTGAGACCAACAAACTTTATGTTGAAGACATTGAAAACCAAACAGGTATTGCCGAAGATAGATCGCATATTGTCACTTTTAATCAAAAGACAATAGGAAACAAACCGCTTCAGTTTCAAAATTCCAATATCTCCATTGAAGCAGACCATGCCGAAGGAAATCTTCGCGTCGCAATGATTGGCGCTGATGGCACAGATGGAAGAGACGCTATTGACTTAATTTCTGAACAAGGCCGCAGACACATGAGTCAACCTGCAGCTGCGGGCAAGAATGGCGAAGATGGAGTTTTATCCAAAATGATCCCTTGTCACGGCAAGCACTGCTCTGGCGCCCAAGAACCACGATGTATCACAAACCCAACCTCCGGTTCAGATGGGGCAAACGGATTAAGTGGCTCCCGCGGCGAAGATGGATCTAAAGGTGGTTCAACAGGAAACCTCAGTGTAAAAATCGAAGATCATTCTAAGTTTTCACTAGAAGTTTTCCAAAAAACCGGCAAAGGTGGCCGCAAAGGCAAAGGTAACCCTGGACAAATCGGTGGACCAGGCGGCGCTCCAGGCAATCATTTCCATAAATGTGCAAGCGCATCTCCCGGCAACAAAGGTAAAGATGGCGAACATGGCGCCGATGGCAAAGACGGCGATGACGGGCAACTAGGAATGATCGATACCAACGTTCGTGTAACAATAGGAAATTAATTACCAACCATTGTATTACGCCCCGCAGAACCGATATCGGTTCTGCGCCGCTTCCGTAAACAGGACCTGGCACCAAACGCAGCTTCCCCCTGACCCGTTTCATACGATACATTACTCAGTGCGGAACCGCGGCGGTTCTGCGCCGCACCTCCGAAGGTACGGCGTACCTTTCGGAGACAAGCATGGGATTGAAATTTGGGACTAGCGGAGTGCGTGGATTGGTGACGGAGTTTACGGACCGCGAGGCGTATCTTCTTACGACTGCATTTCTTCAACATGCGAATATCGCGACTCCAGCGAGCAACGTTTCAGTGGGTATGGATCTTAGAGAAAGCAGCCCCAAGATTCTAAACGCCATCGAGCATGCACTAGCCGATCATAAAAAGGGCATCCACAACTGTGGTGTGCTGCCGACTCCGGCCCTGGCTTATTACTCTGCAGAAAACAAATCCCTAGCTATCATGGTGACAGGCAGTCACATCCCGGCTGATCGCAATGGAATCAAATTTTATCTGGCAACAGGCGAAACACTAAAAAGCGACGACGAGCAAATCTTCAAAAATTACGAAAGACTGCAACAAGAGAACTTCGCCAAGGAACTCTTCGACGAAGAGGGGTCCTTGATCAGAAAATCCGCCGTTGACACCAAAAAAGCATCTGATGATGCCAAAGAGCTTTTCATCGACCGCTATGTAAAAGCACTGGCGAATCACAGCCTTAAAGGTACAAAAGTTATTTTCTACGAACACTCCTCTGCCGCACGTGAATACATGGGCAGCATCCTTGACTACCTTGGAGCTCAGGTCATTCGCGTAGGCCGCAGCGATCAATTTATTCCCGTCGACACAGAGGCTGTTGAGTCCTTGGATCTATTCAAAAAATGGATCAGCGAGCACAATGCCGACGCACTGATCAGCACAGATGGTGATGGCGATAGACCTCTGGTCATCGACAACAAAGGCCGCCTGGTTCAAGGGGACAAGCTTGGGATTATTTGCTCCGAATTCCTAGGGGTCGAGGCGATCGCACTTCCGATCAGCTGTAATTCTGGAGTTTCTAAAATCAAAGAATTTAAAAAGATCATCTTCACTAAAATCGGATCACCTTATGTGGTTGAGGCGCTAAACAACCTGAACTCCGAATTTAAATCAGTGGCGGGTTTTGAAGCAAACGGAGGTTACATTCTATCCTCCCCTGTTAAACTTGCGACAGAACTAAAATCCCTGCCAACGCGCGACTCGATCCTGCCTGCTTTGGCTATTTTGGGGATGGCTGCGAAAAGAAAGTGCACAGTTGCCGATGTTGTCGACAAGCTTCCACCAAGATTCACATCAAGTGTGCTTGCGAAAAATTGTCCGCCGGAAAAAAGCGCTAAAATTATAGAATCCGTAAGTGCCAATCCAGACGCTTTCATCAAAAGTCTTCTCCCGACAGCCAATGTTTGGTCCAAGAACACTCTAGATGGTTTGCGCATGACGACGACCAGCGAGCAAGTGGTTCACCTGCGCCCGTCGGGGAATGCACCGGAGTTCCGTTGTTACACTGAGGCTTCTACACAAAAAGAGGCTGATGCAATTGCGGAAAAGGCTTTGGGAAAAATTAAGGAATTTATCCAGACTCCTTAATCTATGACCCAATGCTTCCGTAAATAGGACCTGGCACCAAATGCGTAGACAATTGCAGCCGAGCCCTCCAGAATTTACCGCGGAGGGTTTATTCCTATGACCAAAAACGTACTTACCGCACTTGCTCTTTCATTCTCTCTTCTATGTGCATCCACGGCTCACGCCGACTTTGCAGCAGGCTTAGTCGTTGGTGATCCTATTGGCTTTACAGGTCGTTTGACTTTGAACGAAAAAAACTCCGTTGATGGTTTCGTGGGCGCATCCAGCGGTTCATACCGTGGTTTGCAACTCCACTCGACATTCCTATTCGACAACGTTCAATCCTGGGAAGTGGCGACTGAAGGTCCAATGAACCTATACACTGGCGTCGGCGCCCGTTTGATCTTTGTCGATGACGGCAAATACGACGGTGATGTGGCGTTTGGTCCACGTGTGCCAGTTGGTTTGACTTATATGATCTCTGATCCTGCGATGGAGGTTTTTGGGGAGTTGGCTGTTGCGATGAACGTTTCCCCGAAGGTGGATGCGGATTTGGATATTGGGTTTGGGGTTAGATTTAGGTTTTAATTCTCCTCTGCTAACAAAATGTTCCCATACAATTAACCCAAACATTAATAAACAATACAGCAGCGTTTCTGCATTGTTCTGTCATTTTTTAAGAAAACTTTCGTCATTACTCAATTCATATCCCTAAGGTTTACAACATGGAATTTATCGACCTAAAGACCCAGCAAAAAAGAATTCAAAAACAAGTTCAGGAAAAAATTAATACTGTTCTGAATCACGGTCAGTACATCATGGGTCCAGAGGTTTTTGAATTGGAAGAACGTCTTGCAAAATACACGGGTGCAAAACATTGCATAACGAATGCAAATGGCACTGATGCTCTTATGCTGGCGCTTATGGCGATCAACATCAAGCCAGGCGATGAGGTCATCACTACTCCGTTCAGCTTCTTTGCGACTTCAGAGGTTATTAGCTTCTTCGGCGCCGTGCCGGTTTTTGTAGACATAGATAGAGAAACTTACAACATAGATGCCAATCTGATCGAAGAGAAAATCACTAAAAAAACAAAAGCGATCCTTCCTGTAAGTTTGTATGGTCAATGCGCCGATTATGATGTCATTGAAGAAATTGCCGCGAAATACGGTATCGTCACGATTGAAGATGCTGCGCAAAGTTTTGGAGCTACATATAAGAACAGAAAATCATGCAATCTTACGAAAATTTCCTGCACGAGTTTCTTTCCATCAAAACCATTGGGCTGCTACGGAGATGGTGGAGCTTGCTTTACCAATGATGATAAAATTGCCGAGAAAATCAAAATTCTTCGCACTCATGGTCAGGCTAAAAGATACTACCACACAGAAATTGGCATGAATGCACGACTTGACACTCTTCAAGCTGCGATTCTCCTGGCTAAAATGGACATCTTTGACGATGAAATTCAACTGCGACATGAAATAGGCGCACGCTATACCAAACTAATTAAAGACATTGCCCCAACTCAAAAAATACTTACAGAGAACACTTCAGCTTATGCACAGTATACGATTGAAGTCGACAACCGGGAGTCAGTCATCAATAAAATGAAAGAACAAGGCATTCCTACGGCTGTTCACTACCCTATTCCTCTGCACTTACAGCCAGTCTATGCAGGACAGTACAAGGCAGGCTCTTACCCTAAGTCAGAAGAGGCTGCGAGCCGCGTTGTGAGCTTGCCTATGCATCCATACTTAGATGAGGCGACTCAAGATAAAGTTGTGGCGGCAGTTAAAGAATCCCTAAAATAAATTCTAATGCTGACTATCCCACAGTTACAATCATGTTTCTGTGGGCGAATACAAATACCATCAACGGTCACTGAGGACACTGATACTCAGGAACTAATTGTTTCAACATCGACCGTACGATTTTTTCATCGCCGACAACGCAAGCTTCACGCATACTCTCCAAAGCAGACATCAACTGATTAAACTCAATGGATACTTCTTTCGCAGTCATAATTCGTGGATGCGATGTCCAGGAAACGTTGTCACCAATTAAAAGCTCCTCATACAGCTTTTCACCCGGCCTAAGCCCCGTGAATTCAATACTGATGTCACCCTGTCCAGTTTCTGAATTTCGAACTTCCAAACCACTGAGTTCAATCATCTTTCTGGCCAGATCTACTATCTTTACAGACTCACCCATATCGAGAACGAAAACATCTCCGCCCTTACCCATCGCTCCCGCTTGCAATACTAGTTGCGCAGCTTCTGGAATGGTCATAAAGAAACGAGTGACTTCAGGATGGGTCACAGTGACAGGGCCACCACTTCGAATCTGTTCTTTAAACAAAGGAACTACTGATCCAGAAGACCCCAGAACATTTCCAAAACGAACCATACATAAACGAGTTTGATGTGTTGTATCCTGAGCTGCACCCTGTAGAATAAGTTCCGCAAGACGTTTTGAAGCTCCCATTATATTTGTAGGCCTCACTGCCTTATCAGTGGAAATCAACACAAACGTATCAACTTTTCCCCTTGTAGCAGCTTTAGAGGCAGCCAACGTTCCAAATACGTTATTCAAAACACCTGCAATAATATTTTCTTCAACCAGAGGTACATGCTTATAGGCAGCAGCATGATAAACTGTTTGAACTCCATACTTGGAAATTACTTTTTCCAGATGCCCTGAATTCAGAACATCGCCCAACACAGGAATGACTTCAAAATTAATGCGATGACGATGAATATCCTGTTCGATTTTATAAAGCGCAAATTCTGCTTGCTCAAATAGAATCAGTTTGCGAGGCGTATTGAGAACAATCTGGCGACATAATTCAGCCCCAATTGAGCCACCTGCGCCTGTAACTAAAACTACTTTGTCACGAATACATGAATTAATAAGATCTTCAAAAGGGGGCACAGGGTCTCGCCCAAGTAAATCTTCGACTCCAACTTCGCGAATGTCTTCAATTCGAACTCGCCCCCCCACAAGTTCTCCCATTCCAGGCAGGGTTTTCAAAACTATGCCCTCCCGCTCAAATTTCTGGATAATTTCCTTTCGACGGGAACGAGTTGCTGAAGGCATTGCAATCAACAGTTGCCTACATTCTTTCGCCTTCATTACCTCAAGTGCCTCAGAAGGATCAAAGACACGTATACCAACTACATTTGTTCCTTGAACCTCACGATTATCGTCAAAGAAAGCCACCGGCCGAAACTCAGGTCCCGACATCAAAGCCAACGCCGTTTGCAATCCAGCTCTTCCCGCACCATAAATAACGACCGGTTGACGATGATCCTCTATCCTTTCAAGACTACGCATTAAACCACGAGCCAAAAAACGACTAGAAGCAATATATGCAATAGCCATGACCCAATAAATTATCAAAGATGAGCGCGGCAAATCTGAAGCACGCCCCATTACAATGACCGCCGTCAACAAAAGAACTGAAAGAGTTACCCCGTAAAAAACTGTATATATGATTTTGTCGTCCAAATAACGAATCACCGCCCTGTACAAACCAATACGTATAAAAATTGGTATCGTCACAAACGGAAGAACAAAAAATAACCAGATATAACTTCTAACATCAGGATCCCAAGAACCCATTCGTAGTGCGACCGAAGACCAAAGAGCCAATGGCAACAGTACCAAATCACTGAATAGCATCAATAATATTTTAATTCGCCTTGGCAGCCCAGCCAGTCGCACAAACATAGAAAACACCGTTCCTCTCGACTAACCAGCAGCCACTTTCATCACTTTCGTGATAGCATCGACCAGATCATTAGCATATTCAGAATCCAAAGTTGGATGCACAAGAAACATCAAACTATCATCACCCATTCGCTGTGCATTTACAAACCGCCCTGAAGGCCCTAGGCCAGCATCTTTAAAAGCTCGCTCTAGATAAATTTCACTACAGCTCCCTGAATAACATGGAACACCTTCAGCATTGATAGCCGCCATAATTCGATCGCGATTCCAACCTTGATTTAATCTCTCGCTGTCTACCATCGCGTAGAATTTATAATAAGAATGATAAATTGTGTCGTCTGGTCTATGAACGACAAGCCCCGGAACATTAACAATCCCCGCACTAATGGCGTCTGCCAATAAGCGTCTCTTCAAAATCCAGTCGTTTAACTTTCTTAACTGAATTCGTCCAACAGCCCCTTGAATCTCTGTCATCCTCCAATTAGTACCAAAGCTTTCATGTAGCCATCGGAACCCCGGAGGATGAGAGCGCCTAAAGACCGCATCATAGCTTTTACCATGGTCTTTGAAAGCCCAGAGCTTTTCGTAGAGCTCTGTATCGTTCAATAACAACATTCCGCCTTCGCCCGTAGTGGACATAATTTTATCCTGACAGAAAGAAAAGGCCGACATATCACCATAAGAACCAGCGTAATTTCCCTTGTATTTTGCTCCATGGCTTTGCGCGCAATCTTCAATAACCTTCAGATTGTACTTCTTCGCAATAAAAAGAATGGCCTCCATATCACAAGGCCAACCCGCCAAATGAACAGCAATAATGGCCTTCGTTCTTGGAGTTATCGATTTTTCAATTTCTGACGGCAACAAATTCTGTGACTTAGGGTCGACATCCACAAGAACTGGCGTCGCCCCCACTCGCACAACGCAGCTCGCTGAAGCAATAAATGTTCGGCAAGTGGTAATCACTTCATCGCCCACACCAATTCCATAACCAATCAGCGCAAGTTCCAAAGCCAGCGTACCGTTGGCAAGCGCAATTCCATGCTTCATTCCATGAAAAGCTGCGAACTCCGTTTCGAACAACTTAGTCTCGTTACCGGTCCAATAGTTAACTTTGCCGGAAGCAAGTATCGATGCCACTTTATCAACTTCATCTTTATCGTAATACGGCCATGGCGCAATAGCCGTATTTCTTTGCGCGGCTCCACCATCTATTGCTAACAAGCTGTTCATTACTTTCCCTCTTTAATACAAACCGGTGTAGCATAATTTAAAAAAAACCATGCGTCCTCAAAATATCGGATTTGAATCTCTATAGGATGCGCTGCGCGAGAGCACTTGAGATACAATACTTTTTCCGCTAGCCTGTGAGCCATTTTTCACTCAGGGAGATCTATGAAAAGAGGCTTCGACCTCATTCTAGCCACATTGTGCTGCCTCATTTTTGCAGCTCCCATGTCACTCATTTACCTTGGAGTGATTCTTTTTCTAGGGAAACCTGCAATTTTTTGCCAGGTACGCCCTGGAAAGCTCGGGAAACCATTCAAAATGTACAAATTTAGAACAATGACGGACGCGCACGACAAGTCCGGCAATATTCTTCCGGATTCACAGCGCCTGACAAGATTCGGACTTCTTCTTCGCCGCACCAGTCTTGATGAGTTGCCCGAAATTCTAAACGTTTTAAAAGGAGAAATGAGCTTTGTGGGACCTCGACCTCTGTTGATGCAGTACCTACCTCACTACTCCCCTCATCAATCACGTCGTCATGATGTACTCCCCGGAATTACAGGCTGGGCACAGGTAAATGGAAGAAACCTGCTCAACTGGGAAGACAGGTTTAACTTGGATGTATGGTATGTAGAGAACCAAAGTCTGTTGTTAGATATTAAAATAATTCTGATGACGATCTGGAAAGTTTTCCGCCGAGAGGGCGTTGCCGCAAAAAACTCAGAAACGATGATACCATTTGCTGACGCCAGCTCAAATTCCACTAAAAAAACGGATATCACATGAAAAAAATCGTTATATTTGGTTGCGGTGGTCATGCAAAAGTAGTCTTCGACATCATTCAATCGAAATCAGATTTCTCAGTTGCAGCTTTTTTCGACAATAACCCCAAAGAGACTAACTTCCTTGGAGCCCCAGTTTTTAGCGACATTCAGCAACTTAAAAATTATGCCAATGAGAATCAGGTTTCTCATGCTATTGTTGCTATAGGCAACAATGACGCACGAAAAAAACTGCAGATTGAAGCAGCCCAAATTGGCTTCAATCTGCCCGTCCTTGTACATTCATCGTCGATTATTTCGTCAACTGCGAACTTGGGTGCAGGCAGCGTGGTGTTTCCAGGCGTTATCGTTAATGCTGATGCAAAAATCGCCGAAGGCTGCATCCTCAACTCCGGAGCCATAGTGGAGCATGACTGTTTTATTGGTGCGTTTACACATATCGCGCCTGGAACTGTACTTTGTGGTGGCGTATCGGTCGGCACTTTAACATTGGTTGGCGCACGCTCAGTTGTTATTCCTATGATGAAAGTCGGAACCCGTGCAACGGTTGGCGCAGGATCCGTGGTCGTCAGAGATATTCCCAATGATGCTTGTGCCGTGGGCACACCCGCAAAAATTAAAAATTAGATCTTGGGGCATGGAACAAAACATGAAAACGAATCTGTGGTATATCACAAAGTATTTTGCACCTCAAACGGCGAGCTCATTTGGAGGACGCGGACACTCTCTAATGAAAGAGTTGGCAAAACTTGAATACAATGTCACAGTGATTTCATCAGATTCAAATAATCTGTGCGAAATCCCCTCGTTTGTTGGGAAAAGTCATTCGGAAAAGAAGCACGGCTACCGTCTGATTTTTCTGAAAACTCTAAAATACACTACGGCAAAATCAATCAAACGAATCCTAAGTTGGCTGCATTTTGAGTGGAATCTCTTTACTTTCAAAACCCAAGATCTTCCGAAACCTGATGTGGTCATAGTGTCTAGCTTATCCCTTCTGACAATTTTCTACGGCTTCCATCTCAAGAATAAATTCGGCGCAAAACTGATTTTTGAAGTCAGAGACATCTGGCCATTAACCATTATCGAAGAAGGCGGCTTTAGTAAAAACAATCCTTTTGTTTTTCTCCTCGGAATAGTGGAGAGGTTGGCTTATAAAAATTCAGACTATATTATAGGTACAATGCCAAACTTGTTAGACCACGTAGAATCCGTCACAAAAAACCACCCTCCAGTTGCATGTATTCCGATGGGAATTGATAAGGATATTGCCGATGACTCAATTCCACTCACTGAAAACTATAAATTAACTTATTTTGATAAAAAATATTTCAATTTCGTTTACGCAGGAACTGTCGGAATTACCAACGCGCTTGAGCCATTCCTGAACGCAGCCAAGGGAATGCAATCCGAAAAAGAACTTCGCTTTATTGTGATAGGAGATGGTGCACTTCGACAGGAGTACATGCGCAAATACGATCTACCAAACCTAATTTTTGCTCCAAAGATTCCAAGAAATATGGTGCAAAGTGCGTTAGCACAGGCAGATCTTCTTTACTTCTCAACACACAACTCCAAAGTATGGAATTTTGGCCTGTCACTTAATAAGCTTATTGATTACATGCGAGCCGGGAAGCCAATAATCGCATCTTATTCAGGATACCCATCTATGGTAAACGAAGCTAATTGCGGCGAATTCATTCCAGCGCATGACACCCAGGCTGTTGTTAAGACAATAAGTAAGTATATGCAAATGCCCAAGGAGGAGCGACTTGCTATTGGTAGTCGTGGAAACAAATGGATATACGAAAATCGCACTTATACTGTGTTAGCTAATGACTATAATGAAATAATTAAAAACTTATTACATACTCATTAGACCAATACCACAACCCAATCTCCGAAGAAATTGGGTTGTATCCAGCCTTTAGTTAAAAGCAGAAATCCTATTTGAAATATAGCTTTGGAATATTGTTTACGACATTAATAACTTCATCAAAATCTAACTTTAAAACATCTAGATACCATCTAATATTGGGATATCTCGGCTTGTTTTCGTCCTTCACTAATTCCAAGGCCTCTTCACGAGAAATATCCCCCTCACGAATTTGATTACTTCTAAAGGTGTCATGTTCCGTAAATCCGGCTACAGTGTAGTAAACATAATTATAAAATGCAGCAGTTCCGTCGCCGATTCGCCATGTAGTACTGGTGTCTGGCGCCTTCTCCCAATCGTAAGTTCCTAACAAAGTCTTATCAATTACGCCTTCATCCCAACGCCAGTAATCAAATAAATGATAGTAATCACTCTTCTCTGTAAACGATCTATAATACTCTCCAGATAGAGTGTCCCAAAGAGAACTGTTAAAGTAACCTGGACTATGACTCATAGCTGCGAATCGCTTAGCTTGATATCGAAACTGGTTCAACACTCCATGCGTATACACTTTTTTACTTTCGAAGTCCGGAGGGATATCCAAGAATCCGGTTTTAAAGTGAGTCACCTCTAGCGGATTCACCCCCCACAAATTCAATCCAATTCCAGTTTGCTTCTTGACCGTTTCAACATGCCTAAAGAAGTGTTTATCTCCTGCTGTCAAGATACTCATCATACCCAAGTGTGGTGACTTCAGCCACGCCTGTAAATTTCGTTTGATATTAAGTCGCTTCTGCGTAATATCTGCAGCTACTATTATATTCTCAACCCCAAGAATTGATGACATTCGACTAATATTCCGCCTACCAAGATCTGTCACCATTCCCCAGTCGTATGTGTACGTAATAGGTTTCATCTTAAGTTCATTGACAATCAAATGAAGAGCAAAACAACTGTCACGTCCCCCCGAAAACGGTACGATACAATCAGCCTCTCCACCCGCTTTCCTATACGGAGCCACAAGTTTATAGAGCTCCTCACTAGGCTTAGGCACATTCCTTTTGCGATAAGAATGACAATAATTACAGATTCCATTCTCATCAAATTTAATAAATGGCATGGTAGCCGGAAGAATACATTTTGAACAGCGGTGAAGGTGGGGATGCTCATATTCCAACAACTTCTCTTGGGAGTGCTTTAAAACCAATCCTGGAACTAAGTCGTCTCGTACTTCCTTAAACTCTTGAGTTTGAAAGTTCGAATTAACGACCGAGAATTCCCAAACCGCTGCATCACCAAACACTTGCGCAATATTTTCACAACCAATGACTTCAAGTGGATACTTTTCAGAAGAAAAGTAGTTCGCGTCTTCATGCGTTCCGACATACAAACTTCCGTTATTTGAAAAGAGATATGCTCTACCTAATTTCGGCAAAATAACGGCACAAGCAACAACTCCTTTACTTGCCCCCAGAACCCGGGAAGGAATTAAGTCTGTGCTCTCTCCCGAATTAATGATATCTGCAACCAGCGCATTTATTGTTTCAGTATCAATACTAAGTGTTCGTTGCGTTTTTACCTTTGACCAAATTTCATCTTCATTAACGATAATACCGTTGTGAATAACTATAATATCGTCGGTTATTACAGGTTGATTGTCAGAATGACCATTAGTGATCAGCCGACTATGCCCCGCTACAAATCTTGCCCCATCCAAATTCGCTTTCGCAAACAAAGACATAATATCGAAATCGGCTTTTAAGATATTCATATCACTACTAGACACAACGACAAGACCGCTGGAGTCTTTCCCGCGCTGTTGTGCGTGTTTTGCAATAACTTTAACTTTTCGTTTATCTATAGATTTCTTTGACACTACGCCGAAAATACCGCACATAAAAACTCCCAATGACTAAATATACTAACAAGTTGAAAATCGCATATCAACTAGTCCTTGACCTTGACTGCAACTCCCCATGGTCCAAGCCAAGCCTCACTACGACTCCAGCAATAAACAACCAAAAGCCAGCCCTGGATATTGCACTCGAAGGCGCAAGGCACGCAATTCCTCCAGATACTAGATAAAGTAAGCCAGTACCA